>NZ_LNII01000159.1:0-4156 GCF_001463365.1 Enterobacter sp. 50793107
TACCAGCGTACGGCCCACAGAATGATGTCACGCTGAAAATGCCGGCCTTTGAATGGGTTCATGTGCAGCTCCATCAGCAAAAGGGGATGATAAGTTTATCACCACCGACTATTTGCAACAGTGCCCTTGTACGGTATGGGACCGAGTTTATGCCAGAGGGTAAAGTGATGATCAGGCACTTGAAACAACAGCAGCATCTGGAAAATCATCAGTTTATCTAATCAACTCATACCCTCATTCGATACGGATTTCACAATGTCCAACACTACCGAACGCCACCTCAAGACCGGAAACGATCCTCGCACAATGCCTGATTATTCAGCGCTACGTGATGAGCTTGCCAAACTCTCCCATCCTGCCCGTCCGGATGTGAATTGGGGGAATGTTGAAAAACTGGCATTAAACCTTTTCGATACCAATGGTGTCGAGCTTCAGACAGCTGCGTGGTATACCCTGGCAAGGGCACAACAGGCGGGTATACAGGGTTTCAATGAAGGTATGGCGATTCTGGATGCCCTGATACGCTACCAATGGTCAGCAATGTGGCCCGCTTCTGCACATGCCAGAATAGAAATACTTAGCAGCCTGAGTAAACGTCTTCAGCAGCTGTACCGGACTTTTTCCCTTCAGAAGGAGGATTTACCAGGCCTGAACCAGGGCATAAGGCTTTTGAGCTCAACAGGTGAAGCCTTGCAACGGCTCGAACTCCACAATGCAAGCGGATTTGAGCCGCTTCGTCAGATGCTGCAAAACACAACTATCAGGCTGGAGAATAGCGATGTCCCCTCAAGCCAGACAGAGAGCAATCTAACAGATGTAGCACTACCTGTTAGGGCTGAAAGGCAGAATAGGCAGCGCTGGGTATATGTGGTGAATTCTGAACCAGCAGTTGAAGTTGAAGTAATCAGAAAATCATCCACCAGGATCACTCCATTAGTGGCTTACTTCGGCGGTATTTTAACAGCTGCCGTACTGGGCATACTCGCCTTTATTTTTACTCCAATAGTATTCAGCCACCCCGGAGAAGATGCGTTGAACAACTCTCTCGCAGCTTTACCGTCCAGCATGCCTCTTCCGGCTGTAGATAAGCTACGCCAGGACGCCCCGACGTGGCTTGAATCCAGTGATACCTATGCAAAAAAATTAACTTCCCGTCTGAACGAACTGAGCATTCTTCCACCGTATTGGCCATTGCAATACGGTAATCAGTTGGTAGAACAAACGCGCCATCTTTACCCTAACACCAAATTTGCAGAGGAGGTGTCGGCTGACTGGCGGTCAAAGCTGCAAGCCAATAGTTTGCCCAATGCCACCATTTCAGGTTGGTATAGGGGAGTATCTGAGCTTCAGACGCTTCAGGACAGACTTAATCAACTCGACGAGAAGAAGGGCAAATACCTGACCGTTAGTGAGCTTAAAACTGCTGTGTTCTCTATATCAAAGTCCTTAAACGAAAGCGTGCCAGTTGAAGAATTAATCCGGCAACTGCAAAATTCCCCGCAGGATCAACCGCTGTCCCGAGACCTGCTCAACCGGGCAGATCTACAGCTCAGGCAACTGAATAACTCCTACATCATGGCCACGTCAAACAACCAAAAATAGATTTTGGGTTAGACATACCAGGTAATGATGAAGACGCGCCGGTTTGGCTTCATACACCTCATCCCTACCTACTTCGAAACTCGAAACTTGACCTCATTTCGCCGGTTCGCCAACAACCAATTTCATGATAATCTCCGGCCTTAAAATTTTCCTTAACAGTCGTGGAGAAAGTATTGACTGAGCTAACTACTAAGCGCCCTGATACTGAACTAGCTCATCTCGCCTGGTGCATCATCGTAGCGGTAAAGCTTGCACGGAAAGAGGGAAGATCTCTCACGTCTCTTCAAACACACATGTTCATAATGCAGTGGCTTTCAACCGCTCAGAAACGCAAGGTTTTTCCTAAATCTCTGGCGCCTGACATAATCTGGTTACAGGAACAAGGGAAACTGAAAGGGCCATCAGCACGGCTTTACAGCAAGGTGGAGTATATCTGGCTGGCAAGCTCTGGTGAGTTAGCCAATCAGAGCACGCTGTTTAGATTCACCTGCATGATTGACACGCTACGTTCAATGGGCTGGCAGGATCACCTATTATCCGATACCGAGTGGCAGGATGGTTGGAAATGCGGTACAGATGTATCGGCTGTGTATACACAGAAATCTCAACTCCATAGCTCATTTACAGAATCAGGAAATCTTATATTGCCACTTGAGGTGCGTGTAACTGGCGTTCCAGACGGGATATTTCCATTATTGGAGCAGTGCGGGCTCAAAACTGAGAAATTGCCTGTGAGTATGGGTTATACTGTCCTGATTTTTCAGCCAGAGATTGATTTAAGTTCCGTGAAGCAAGATATCGTTGAATATTAATGGCCTGAGGATTCAGACCAATAATAATTTATCTTTAGCCCACAACTCGCTTAAACGGTCTCTGACTATCAAAGTGAAGTTAATCTTTGCCGTGTATTTTATAAAATCAATCTCAACACAGGAGGCGTTACCTATGACAGAAGATATGCAGCCACGATCTATTGAGACAAAATTCAGAAAACTTTTAGGGACAGTAAACCCACATTTAATTCTGATTGATGTAGCAGTAAAGGAACTCCTTTGCAAAGATGAATCTGGCCGCATTAACATTAATCGAATTGAAGACGTAACTAAAAAGCATAAAAATGCAAAACTAAAAGTTGCACATTTAGAGATTTACAAAACATCTCTCTACGTAACACAAAGTCATATTGCATTTATATATAGCTGCCTAGAATCATTTTTGAAAGACTACATTTCCTTGTCAAAAAAAATATATAGTGATGAACGGTCATTCAATATTGATAATGTAGACATACTACGTAGAGCAATTCACCATGCTCATGTGAACAAAATAAATGGTAAGATTACGCATCCTAAATTAAACCATAATGAGTTGTCAATTTACATTGATGAACTTGATTTAAAATTATTGGATTACTTTAGACTTGTTCGTAATATTAACGCACATAGCCGAGAAAACACTAATCTTTGGGAAGAAATGTTTTCAGAATCTGACTTAATTAAAATGAGTAAAAAATACAAGCATGAAGTTAATAAAGAAGCTGAATTAACAATACGTGATGTAATTCTGTATTCTCAGGTATGCCAACAGGTCGCCCACCATATCTGCCAAAAAATGTTAGACATTGAAAAAATCGCAAAATCACTTTGCATAAAATATAAACACCTTACTGGTCCTCGTAAAGACAATGCAATCACAAAGACATTAATCAACAATTACTTGCAAGATAAAGATGAGGTTGATAGACTCCGGAATGCATTTAATGGCTGGTTAGCTTAGTTGGTAGAGCTCCCTGGGTCCCTTCATAAGCAATTTTGAAGGGCCTTCCAATAGGTTTAGGTACTGAATCTATTGGAAGGGGATGTGAGGTTCGAGTCCTCGCCAGCCACCAATCTTTTCATGATCAAAACCTCTTCTTCGAATTAATACAAAACCTTTACATCTTCACCCGGTGACAAGCTGCTAATAGATCTGTAATGTTCAATGTGTGGCTCGCACGCCTCCGGTGACTTAGGCATAAGTTGCTGATGGGTCGAAAAGACGTTCGGAGACTGCCCTGTGGGCAAACTTATCATTGGCAGGGCTGATGGTGAGGGTTAAAGAGCGTTTCAGGAAACTCGGAACGTGGGAACAATACCGGTTATGTAAACCACGAACTGTCCAAGGCTGCGGCAGTATAAATACGCCAGATATTACGTGTCTGGGGCCCCAGATCATATCAGAGCATAAGCGATGAATATCGATCTGAAAATTGAGATAAAAGTGGATGTAGCGGCGGTCATTGTGTCCATTACTGGTCTTTTGACTCTTGTTACGAAGTACCTCGGCTATCTCTAAACAAATCCTGGGCGGTCATATGACTGCCCAGGCACTCAAACCCCACCTGACAATCGGACTTGTCCAGAGCGTTAATTATCAGGAACAGCTTGCCAATGTTGGTTATGTAAAAACCAGGTATTTATCGTACCTCATTTTTCGGTTATAATAATTAATTGAAATTAACAATAGAATAATCCCGTAGGAAAGAATGAATAATAAAATACCTAACAATGTAATT